>NZ_CBCOPI010000002.1:0-5386 GCF_965111915.1 Pseudomonas sp. Marseille-Q8238
AGAAGTTTAAGATTGCTGAGGGTCAGTGGTATCGTTATGCGCCTTCGTATGTTTCTCCTGCTTATCACCTTCTTGAAGGCTTCCCATTCATTCAGGAACCGCCTTCTGGTGATTTGCAAGAACGCGTACTTATTCGCCACCATGATTATGACCAGTGTTTCCAGTCCGTTCAGTTGTTGCAGTGGAATAGTCAGGTTAAATTTAATGTGACCGTTTATCGCAATCTGCCGACCACTCGCGATTCAATCATGACTTCGTGATAAAAGATTGAGTGTGAGGTTATAACGCCGAAGCGGTAAAAATTTTAATTTTTGCCGCTGAGGGGTTGACCAAGCGAAGCGCGGTAGGTTTTCTGCTTAGGAGTTTAATCATGTTTCAGACTTTTATTTCTCGCCATAATTCAAACTTTTTTTCTGATAAGCTGGTTCTCACTTCTGTTACTCCAGCTTCTTCGGCACCTGTTTTACAGACACCTAAAGCTACATCGTCAACGTTATATTTTGATAGTTTGACGGTTAATGCTGGTAATGGTGGTTTTCTTCATTGCATTCAGATGGATACATCTGTCAACGCCGCTAATCAGGTTGTTTCTGTTGGTGCTGATATTGCTTTTGATGCCGACCCTAAATTTTTTGCCTGTTTGGTTCGCTTTGAGTCTTCTTCGGTTCCGACTACCCTCCCGACTGCCTATGATGTTTATCCTTTGGATGGTCGCCATGATGGTGGTTATTATACCGTCAAGGACTGTGTGACTATTGACGTCCTTCCCCGTACGCCGGGCAATAATGTTTATGTTGGTTTCATGGTTTGGTCTAACTTTACCGCTACTAAATGCCGCGGATTGGTTTCGCTGAATCAGGTTATTAAAGAGATTATTTGTCTCCAGCCACTTAAGTGAGGTGATTTATGTTTGGTGCTATTGCTGGCGGTATTGCTTCTGCTCTTGCTGGTGGCGCCATGTCTAAATTGTTTGGAGGCGGTCAAAAAGCCGCCTCCGGTGGCATTCAAGGTGATGTGCTTGCTACCGATAACAATACTGTAGGCATGGGTGATGCTGGTATTAAATCTGCCATTCAAGGCTCTAATGTTCCTAACCCTGATGAGGCCGTCCCTAGTTTTGTTTCTGGTGCTATGGCTAAAGCTGGTAAAGGACTTCTTGAAGGTACGTTGCAGGCTGGCACTTCTGCCGTTTCTGATAAGTTGCTTGATTTGGTTGGACTTGGTGGCAAGTCTGCCGCTGATAAAGGAAAGGATACTCGTGATTATCTTGCTGCTGCATTTCCTGAGCTTAATGCTTGGGAGCGTGCTGGTGCTGATGCTTCCTCTGCTGGTATGGTTGACGCCGGATTTGAGAATCAAAAAGAGCTTACTAAAATGCAACTGGACAATCAGAAAGAGATTGCCGAGATGCAAAATGAGACTCAAAAAGAGATTGCTGGCATTCAGTCGGCGACTTCACGCCAGAATACGAAAGACCAGGTATATGCACAAAATGAGATGCTTGCTTATCAACAGAAGGAGTCTACTGCTCGCGTTGCGTCTATTATGGAAAACACCAATCTTTCCAAGCAACAGCAGGTTTCCGAGATTATGCGCCAAATGCTTACTCAAGCTCAAACGGCTGGTCAGTATTTTACCAATGACCAAATCAAAGAAATGACTCGCAAGGTTAGTGCTGAGGTTGACTTAGTTCATCAGCAAACGCAGAATCAGCGGTATGGCTCTTCTCATATTGGCGCTACTGCAAAGGATATTTCTAATGTCGTCACTGATGCTGCTTCTGGTGTGGTTGATATTTTTCATGGTATTGATAAAGCTGTTGCCGATACTTGGAACAATTTCTGGAAAGACGGTAAAGCTGATGGTATTGGCTCTAATTTGTCTAGGAAATAACCGTCAGGATTGACACCCTCCCAATTGTATGTTTTCATGCCTCCAAATCTTGGAGGCTTTTTTATGGTTCGTTCTTATTACCCTTCTGAATGTCACGCTGATTATTTTGACTTTGAGCGTATCGAGGCTCTTAAACCTGCTATTGAGGCTTGTGGCATTTCTACTCTTTCTCAATCCCCAATGCTTGGCTTCCATAAGCAGATGGATAACCGCATCAAGCTCTTGGAAGAGATTCTGTCTTTTCGTATGCAGGGCGTTGAGTTCGATAATGGTGATATGTATGTTGACGGCCATAAGGCTGCTTCTGACGTTCGTGATGAGTTTGTATCTGTTACTGAGAAGTTAATGGATGAATTGGCACAATGCTACAATGTGCTCCCCCAACTTGATATTAATAACACTATAGACCACCGCCCCGAAGGGGACGAAAAATGGTTTTTAGAGAACGAGAAGACGGTTACGCAGTTTTGCCGCAAGCTGGCTGCTGAACGCCCTCTTAAGGATATTCGCGATGAGTATAATTACCCCAAAAAGAAAGGTATTAAGGATGAGTGTTCAAGATTGCTGGAGGCCTCCACTATGAAATCGCGTAGAGGCTTTGCTATTCAGCGTTTGATGAATGCAATGCGACAGGCTCATGCTGATGGTTGGTTTATCGTTTTTGACACTCTCACGTTGGCTGACGACCGATTAGAGGCGTTTTATGATAATCCCAATGCTTTGCGTGACTATTTTCGTGATATTGGTCGTATGGTTCTTGCTGCCGAGGGTCGCAAGGCTAATGATTCACACGCCGACTGCTATCAGTATTTTTGTGTGCCTGAGTATGGTACAGCTAATGGCCGTCTTCATTTCCATGCGGTGCACTTTATGCGGACACTTCCTACAGGTAGCGTTGACCCTAATTTTGGTCGTCGGGTACGCAATCGCCGCCAGTTAAATAGCTTGCAAAATACGTGGCCTTATGGTTACAGTATGCCCATCGCAGTTCGCTACACGCAGGACGCTTTTTCACGTTCTGGTTGGTTGTGGCCTGTTGATGCTAAAGGTGAGCCGCTTAAAGCTACCAGTTATATGGCTGTTGGTTTCTATGTGGCTAAATACGTTAACAAAAAGTCAGATATGGACCTTGCTGCTAAAGGTCTAGGAGCTAAAGAATGGAACAACTCACTAAAAACCAAGCTGTCGCTACTTCCCAAGAAGCTGTTCAGAATCAGAATGAGCCGCAACTTCGGGATGAAAATGCTCACAATGACAAATCTGTCCACGGAGTGCTTAATCCAACTTACCAAGCTGGGTTACGACGCGACGCCGTTCAACCAGATATTGAAGCAGAACGCAAAAAGAGAGATGAGATTGAGGCTGGGAAAAGTTACTGTAGCCGACGTTTTGGCGGCGCAACCTGTGACGACAAATCTGCTCAAATTTATGCGCGCTTCGATAAAAATGATTGGCGTATCCAACCTGCAGAGTTTTATCGCTTCCATGACGCAGAAGTTAACACTTTCGGATATTTCTGATGAGTCGAAAAATTATCTTGATAAAGCAGGAATTACTACTGCTTGTTTACGAATTAAATCGAAGTGGACTGCTGGCGGAAAATGAGAAAATTCGACCTATCCTTGCGCAGCTCGAGAAGCTCTTACTTTGCGACCTTTCGCCATCAACTAACGATTCTGTCAAAAACTGACGCGTTGGATGAGGAGAAGTGGCTTAATATGCTTGGCACGTTCGTCAAGGACTGGTTTAGATATGAGTCACATTTTGTTCATGGTAGAGATTCTCTTGTTGACATTTTAAAAGAGCGTGGATTACTATCTGAGTCCGATGCTGTTCAACCACTAATAGGTAAGAAATCATGAGTCAAGTTACTGAACAATCCGTACGTTTCCAGACCGCTTTGGCCTCTATTAAGCTCATTCAGGCTTCTGCCGTTTTGGATTTAACCGAAGATGATTTCGATTTTCTGACGAGTAACAAAGTTTGGATTGCTACTGACCGCTCTCGTGCTCGTCGCTGCGTTGAGGCTTGCGTTTATGGTACGCTGGACTTTGTAGGATACCCTCGCTTTCCTGCTCCTGTTGAGTTTATTGCTGCCGTCATTGCTTATTATGTTCATCCCGTCAACATTCAAACGGCCTGTCTCATCATGGAAGGCGCTGAATTTACGGAAAACATTATTAATGGCGTCGAGCGTCCGGTTAAAGCCGCTGAATTGTTCGCGTTTACCTTGCGTGTACGCGCAGGAAACACTGACGTTCTTACTGACGCAGAAGAAAACGTGCGTCAAAAATTACGTGCAGAAGGAGTGATGTAATGTCTAAAGGTAAAAAACGTTCTGGCGCTCGCCCTGGTCGTCCGCAGCCGTTGCGAGGTACTAAAGGCAAGCGTAAAGGCGCTCGTCTTTGGTATGTAGGTGGTCAACAATTTTAATTGCAGGGGCTTCGGCCCCTTACTTGAGGATAAATTATGTCTAATATTCAAACTGGCGCCGAGCGTATGCCGCATGACCTTTCCCATCTTGGCTTCCTTGCTGGTCAGATTGGTCGTCTTATTACCATTTCAACTACTCCGGTTATCGCTGGCGACTCCTTCGAGATGGACGCCGTTGGCGCTCTCCGTCTTTCTCCATTGCGTCGTGGCCTTGCTATTGACTCTACTGTAGACATTTTTACTTTTTATGTCCCTCATCGTCACGTTTATGGTGAACAGTGGATTAAGTTCATGAAGGATGGTGTTAATGCCACTCCTCTCCCGACTGTTAACACTACTGGTTATATTGACCATGCCGCTTTTCTTGGCACGATTAACCCTGATACCAATAAAATCCCTAAGCATTTGTTTCAGGGTTATTTGAATATCTATAACAACTATTTTAAAGCGCCGTGGATGCCTGACCGTACCGAGGCTAACCCTAATGAGCTTAATCAAGATGATGCTCGTTATGGTTTCCGTTGCTGCCATCTCAAAAACATTTGGACTGCTCCGCTTCCTCCTGAGACTGAGCTTTCTCGCCAAATGACGACTTCTACCACATCTATTGACATTATGGGTCTGCAAGCTGCTTATGCTAATTTGCATACTGACCAAGAACGTGATTACTTCATGCAGCGTTACCATGATGTTATTTCTTCATTTGGAGGTAAAACCTCTTATGACGCTGACAACCGTCCTTTACTTGTCATGCGCTCTAATCTCTGGGCATCTGGCTATGATGTTGATGGAACTGACCAAACGTCGTTAGGCCAGTTTTCTGGTCGTGTTCAACAGACCTATAAACATTCTGTGCCGCGTTTCTTTGTTCCTGAGCATGGCACTATGTTTACTCTTGCGCTTGTTCGTTTTCCGCCTACTGCGACTAAAGAGATTCAGTACCTTAACGCTAAAGGTGCTTTGACTTATACCGATATTGCTGGCGACCCTGTTTTGTATGGCAACTTGCCGCCGCGTGAAATTTCTATGAAGGATGTTTTCCGTTCTGGTGATTCGTCTA